>JABJHA010000003.1 GCA_018662005.1 Rhodospirillaceae bacterium
TAAGGGTCATAACCGGACCTATAATTTTGTCCGTTATTCCACCCTAAAGCAGACGCTGATTTGTTACGCTACAAATCCAACTGTAAAGACTGAGAAAAACAGCATACGCAGTATGCAAAGACGATGCTCATCCATATGTCCAGAAAGACCCGTGCATTAAAAACACACGATAGATGGGGAAATTGGGGTGGCTGAGGGGATTTGAACCCCCGGCCTCCTGGACCACAACCAGGCGCTCTAACCAACTGAGCTACAGCCACCGCAAATCAAGGCCGACTATGTAGTCCGCCTGCCCGTCGCCGTCAAGCGATCAGGTTGAAAAATGGGCAGAAAGCTTCTCAAGCGCCTGATCGAGCAGCGCTTCGCCCTTGCAGAAACAGAAACGCGCGAAATGATCAACGTCGGCTTGGCTGTAAAAGGCGCTGACCGGCACCGCAGCAACCCCTGCCTCCGTCGTGATATGACGGCAGAATTCAACATCGTCGCCGTTGAAGCCAAGTGGCCGGAAATCAACGGTCAGAAAATAGGTGCCTTCACTTTCCATGGTCTCAAAACCGATGCTCTGAAGACCCTTGCTCAGCTGGTCGCGCCTGGCCTGTAGGTCGGCGGCGAGGCCGGTGAAATAGTCATCCCCCTTGGCAAGGCCGAAAGCCGCCGCCAGCTGGGTTCCCGGCGGTGTCGTGAAGGTGTTGAACTGGTGGGTCTTGGCAATGGTCGAAATAAGCGCCGGATCGCCGGTGATGTAGCCGATCTTCCAGCCGGTCAGCGAGAAGGTCTTGCCCGCCGAGCCGATCCGCAAACAGCGTTCGGCCATGCCCGGCAGGGTCATCAGCGGAATGTGCTTGCGGCCATCAAACAGCAGATGCTCGTAGACTTCATCACAAACCGCATAGGCGTCGTGCTTTTCAACCAGTGCGGCAATGAAGGCCAGCTCGTCGGCATCGAACACTTTACCGGCTGGGTTATGAGGAGAATTGAGTAAGATCAGCTTGGTTTTGTCGGAAAAAGCCTCTTCCAACTGCTGGCGCGGCAAGGTCCAGTCAGGCGGCTCGATCCGGGCCAGTTTGGCAATCCCGCCGGCGCGCTGCACCATCGGCAGATAGCAGTCGTAGAGCGGTTCGATCATCACCACTTCGTCGCCCGGATTAATCAGACCCAGCAAACAATCGGCTATCGCCTCGGTCGCCCCCGACGTCACCATCACCTGGCTTTGCCAATCCACATCAAGATCGTAAAAACGCTTGTTAGCCGTGGCCACGGCCTGGCGCAATTCAACCATTCCCATCATCGGCGGATACTGGTTGGGGCCATCAATCATCGCTCTTGCGGCAACCTCGCGAATATCGGCCGGGCCGTCCTGATCGGGAAAGCCCTGCCCCAGGTTGATGGCGCCATGGTCGGTGGCAAGCTGGCTCATCACCGTGAAGACGGTGGTGCCATAACTGGACATGATTGAATTTGTCTGTTTCATGCCCTTCTGTCTAAAGCACAGCGGCCACGGGTGCACCCATTTTTTAGCCGTCAATATTTAGGCAATTGCCTGTTTATTGTGCAATTAACGCGTTAACGAAGGCCCTTTTTATTTGCATCAAAAACCGCCAAAGCCTTTATCCACAAGGGCTGCCAGAGAAGACTCGCGGGTTGGCACGGCTTGTGCTTTTATGCGCATAGATACGAAAAGACATGCTGCGGTCCGATCACAAGGGCCACCAGGAATTAAAAGGCAAAACCTTATGAAAAAAATTGAAGCCATCATCAAACCCTTCAAACTCGATGAGGTCAAAGAAGCCCTGCACGAAATCGGCTTGCAGGGCATTACGGTTCTCGAAGCCAAGGGGTTTGGCCGCCAGAAAGGCCATACCGAGCTTTATCGCGGCGCCGAATACGTCGTCGATTTTCTGCCGAAAGTGAAGATCGAACTGGTCATTGACGACGGCCTTGTCGAACGCGCCGTAGAGGCCATCCAGCAATCAGCCCATACCGGACGTATTGGCGATGGCAAGATTTTCATCATTCCGGTCGAAGAAGCCATTCGCGTGCGCACCGGCGAACGTGGCACGGAAGCCATTTAACATCACTTCATCAAAACCTTTCGATACCGACTTTCAATAAAAGGATCACAAGCCTATGTCATGTAATTGCAAAACCCCCGCCGACGTTCAGAAGTTTCTCAAGGAAAACGACATTCCGTATGTCGACCTTCGTTTCACCGACCCGCGTGGCAAATGGCAGCACTTAACCATGTGCGCTGACTTCATTGATGATGACGCCTTCGATGATGGCGTCATGTTCGATGGCTCATCCATCGCCGGCTGGAAGGCCATCAACGAATCCGATATGTCGCTGATCCCCGACGCCACGACCGCCGTCATGGACCCGTTCGCGGCCCAGCCGATGATGATCCTGTTCTGTGACATCATGGAACCCTCGACCGGTCAACCTTACGGACGCGACCCCCGCTCCGTCGCCAAAAAGGCGAAGGCCTACCTGGGTTCAACCGGCATTGGCGACACGGTCTTTATCGGTGCCGAGCCTGAATTCTTCGTCTTCGATGACGTGCGCTACGATGTCCAGATGAACCGTTGCTTCTTTGAATTCGATTCCGAAGAAGGCCCATACGTCACCGGCAAAATACTCGATGAAGGCAATTCCGGCCACCGTCCCCCCGTCAAGGGCGGCTACTTCCCGGTTCCGCCGGTTGATGCCTCCCACGACCTGCGCGCCGAAATGGTCACCGTGATGCGGGAAATGGGTCTCGGCATGGACAAGCACCACCACGAAGTGGCGCCGTCTCAGCACGAGTTGGGCATGACTTTTGATGAAATGATTAAAACCGCCGATAACGTTCAGGTCTACAAGTACTGCACCCACATGGTCGCCCACACCTACGGCAAAACGGCGACGTTCATGCCCAAGCCGGTCGCTGGCGACAATGGCTCCGGTATGCACACCCACCAGTCGATCTGGAAAGACGGCAAGCCGACCTTTGCCGGATCAGGCTATGCGGACCTGTCCGATACGGCGCTTTACTACATTGGCGGCATCATCAAGCACGCCAAGTCGCTGAACGCCTTCACCAACCCGTCGACCAACAGCTACAAGCGCCTGATCCCGGGCTTTGAAGCACCGGTGCTGCTGGCCTATTCGGCCCGTAACCGTTCGGCCAGTTGCCGTATTCCCTTCGCCACCAACCCCAAGGGCAAGCGCGTCGAAATTCGCTTCCCGGACCCGGTCGCCAACCCCTACCTGGCGTTCTCGGCGATGCTGATGGCTGGCCTTGACGGGATTGAGAACAAAATCCACCCCGGCGACGCCATGGACAAGAACCTCTACGATCTGCCGCCTGAAGAACTGGCTGATGTGCCGACCGTTTGCGGCTCGCTTCGTGAAGCCCTTGAAGCCCTGGTCGCCGATCGCGATTACCTGAAAAAGGGTGACGTCTTCACCGACGACATGATCGACGCCTACATCGAACTGAAATGGGAAGAAGTCTATAACTTCGAACACACCCCCCATCCGGTCGAATGGCAGATGTATTATTCGAGCTAGGACAAAGCTGAATAGACAAGTTGAAAGGGTCGCTTCGATAAGAAGCGGCCCTTTTTTGTTGGTGCTTGTTATTGTCCGGCCAATATCAGATAATTCTTATATTGCCCCCCTGTCGGAGTTTGCGCCATTTTTAAATCAGCCCTTGCCGCCCTTCTCGTCCTTCTGTCCTTTAACGCCCAGGCCGCCGGGCTTGAGGTCAAGCAGGTCACGACCAACGTCTACGCCATTGTCGGCGAGATGGTTCAGCGGTCGCCTGAAAACCTTGGCAACAATGCGACATTCGGCTTGATTGTGACGGACGCGGGCGCGGTGCTGATTGATCCGGGTGGCACCTATAAAGGGGCTGCAAAGCTGGCGGCTGTCATTAAAACCGTCACCGACAAACCGGTTAAAATCGTCATCAATTCAGGCGGCCAGGATCATCGCTGGCTTGGCAACGGTTATTTCAAGGAACGCGGCGCCCGCATCATCGCGTCAAGCGCCGCTGTCGAGGACCATCAGGAACGCGCCAACGGACAGCTTCAAGGTTTGGAGTTTCTTGTCGGCAAAGAAGGCGTTGAGGGAACCCAGGCCGTCTACGCCGATGAGACTTTCGAGGAATCTCTTTCCCTGGACTTTGGCGGCGTACAAATGGAACTTATCGCAACCGGTGGGGCTCATACGCCCGGTGACGCCGTTATCTGGTTGCCCGAAAGCCGCGTCGCCTTTACCGGCGACATGGTCTATCTGGAACGGATGCTGGGCGTCGGCGCAATGAGCGATGTCAAAAACTGGATACCGGCCTTTGAAGCGATGGCCGCATTGAAACCCCTGCACATTGTTCCCGGCCACGGCAACCCTTCAACGCTGGAGCGCGCCAAGGCCGACACTTACGACTATCTGGTCAACCTCAATAAGCGGGTTTTGACAGTCCTTGAGAACGGCGGTGAAATAGCCGATGGAATCGCCATCGATCAGGACGCCTTCAAATACCTCCTGAACTTCGATCAACTGGCCCGGCGCAACGCCCAGGAAGCCTATATGCAACTGGAATTTGACTTCTAGTAAAAAGCCAAAACCAGCCGCCCGGCAAGCGGTGGCCCATTTGTTTTTACACTTTTGTTTATGCTTCCATTTGACACCCGCAAGGTGCGGCGCAATACTCTTTTCCAAGCACCATGAAAGTTAAGTTCTGGGACTATTTTCAGGCGCGCTGGGAACCGGCCACCGGCATTCCTGATCGGGACTTGCTTTAATAAAAACGAAAAAAACGGCCGGATGATTTGTGGAGGATCCTCAATTGAAAAAGCTCTTGATAGGAGCAACCCTTGGTCTTGTCCTTGGCACGGCCAGTGTTGCCCAAGCAAAAACCCTTGTCTTCTGTTCGGAAGGCAGCCCCGGCGGCTTTAACCCAAGCCTGCATTCCGCCGGTACCGATTTCGATGCTTCGGCTCAACCCATCTACAACCGCCTTGTTGAGTTTGAACCCGGAACAACCAAGGTTGTCCCCGGTCTTGCTGAATCCTGGTCGGCGACTCCCGATGGCTTAAGCTACACCTTCAAGCTGCGCAAAGGCGTCAAATGGCATAGCAACAAGAATTTCACACCAACCCGTGATTTCAATGCCGATGATGTTCTGTTTAGCTTCAATCGCCAGTGGAAAGAAGATCACCCTTACAATGGCGTATCAGGCGGCAAATACCTGTATTTTGGCTGGATGGATATGGGCACAGCCCTGGCGTCCATCGATAAAATCGATGATTATACAGTCAAAATCACCCTGAACTCGCCGGATGCACCGTTCGTGTCTAACCTGGCAATGGACTTTGCCTCCATTCTTTCGGCTGAGTACGCCGACAAAATGGCTTCAGGCGACAAGGAACGCGTCGATAACGATCCCATCGGCACCGGTCCTTTCGAGTTCGTTTCCTATAAAAAGGACGCTTTTGTCCGCTTCAAAGCCTTCGATCAATATTGGGAAGGCAAGCCGAAGATCGACAAACTGGTGTTTGCCATCACCGTTGATGCGCAAGTCCGCTATCAAAAATTGAAAGCTGGCGAATGCCACATCATGCCTTATCCAAACCCGGCAGATATCGCATCCATGAAAAAGGACAAAGACATCAACCTGCTCAGCCAGGAAGGCCTGAATGTTGGTTACATTGCCTTTAACGCCGAACGCGCACCGTTTGATGATGTACGTGTCCGTCGCGCTTTAAGCATGGCCATCAACAAACAAGCCATTCTGGATGTTGTTTACAAGGGCGCCGGTTCTGCCGCTAAGAACCCGATCCCGCCGACCATGTGGTCCTATAACGACGCCGTTGTCGATTATCCTTACGACCCCAAAGCCGCCAAGGCGCTTCTTGCCGAAGCCGGCGCGGCGGGTCTGGATACGGATATCTGGGCCATGCCCGTTGCGCGTCCGTATAACCCCAACGCCCGTCGTATTGCCGAACTGGTACAGGCTGACTGGGCCAAGATTGGTGTCACTGCCAAGATCGTCTCCTACGAATGGGGCGAGTATCGTAAGCGTATCCGCGCTGGTGAACACGGCACGGCCATGTTGGGCTGGACCGGTGATAATGGTGATCCGGATAACTTCATGTTCGTTCTGCTTGGTTGCGAAGCCGCCAAATCAAACGCTGCACGCTGGTGCAACACACGATTTGACAAGCTTCTTCGCGACGCCAAGCTGACTTCGGATCAGGCCGAACGTACCAAGTTGTACGAACAGGCCCAGGTTGTCTTCAAGCGCGAAGCACCGTGGTTCACAATTGCCCATTCGGTTCAGTTCCGGCCGGTGCGCAAGGAAGTTGTTGGCTTCAAAATCCATCCACTTGGAAGCCATATCTTCAAATATGTGGACCTGAAGTAGATCTGAACATCTAAAAACAAAGCTGGCGGGAAGTAGATCAAACTGCATAAAGTGAACTCACTTTAATGCAGATCATTTGATCGTTATTTACAAATCGAGCAACTTCTCTGCGTTTTTTAAACGCAGGTTGCTCTTACTTCCCGCCAGTTCTTTTTACGGAACAACGTTTTTTGCTTTCATTCCTTTTTAGACGCCTGATGATCCTGGTGCCGATTTTCTTCGGCGTCACTTTGGTTGCCTTCGGCTTCATCCGTGCACTGCCGGGTGACCCGGTCCTCGCCCTTTCAGGCGAGCGGACAATTTCTGCTGAAAAATATACCGAGATGTTGATCCAATTCGGTCTCGACAAGCCCCTGTGGGAACAATATTTCGACTATATCGGGGGTATTTTGCATGGCGATTTTGGCACCTCAATCCTGACCAACCGTCCGGTTCTCGATGAATTTATGGAACTGTTCCCGGCAACCATGGAACTGGGCCTGTTCGCCATGCTCTTCGCCTTGATCTTCGGTTTACCCGCCGGATTGTTTGCCGCCGTCAAACGCGGATCTATCTTCGATCAGGGTATCATGAGTGTCAGCCTGGTTGGTTATTCCATGCCCATCTTCTGGTGGGGATTACTGCTGATTATCCTGTTCAGCGGTATGCTGGGGCTCACGCCGGTCTCCGGCCGCCTGTCTTTCCTGTATGATGTTGAGCCGGTCACCGGCTTTTTGATCATCGATAGCTTGCTCGGTGACGAAGAAGGCGCTTTCACCTCGGCCCTGCATCACCTTATTTTGCCCAGTATTGTGCTGGGCACCATTCCGCTGGCGATTATCGCCCGCCAGACCCGCTCGGCCATGCTCGAAGTTCTTGGCGAGGATTATGTCAGAACGGCCAGGGCCAAGGGACTATCGCCGCTCAGGGTGGTTGGCCTGCATGCCCTTCGCAATGCCTTGATTACGGTGGTTACCGTCATCGGCCTGCAGGTTGGCGTGTTGTTGGCGGGTGCCCTTCTTACCGAAACCATCTTCAGTTGGCCGGGGATCGGCAAGTGGATCATCTTTTCGGTCTTCAGCCGTGATTATTTCGCCGTGCAGGGCGGCCTGGTGCTGATCGCCATGTGCATCATGACGGTCAATATGATCGTTGATGTTCTATACGGCCTGATCAATCCGCGAATTCGGCATAACCGATGACTGAGAATACCGCCCAGGCCACCGCCAACTCATCGAACGTACCAACCAGCCAACTGGCTGAGTTCTGGTACTATTTTTCTGAAAGCAAGGCGGCAGTAATCGGGTTGCTGTTTATGATCGGTATTATTCTGGTTGCCATCTTTGCAGACCAGATCGCCCCCCACGAGCCCAGTGAACAATATCGGGAATTCTTCGAGGTTCCGCCGTTCTGGGTCGAGGGTGGATCCAGCCGCTTCCTGCTGGGCACCGATTATGCCGGACGCGATATGTTGTCGCGGATCATTCACGGCTCGCGCCTGTCATTGGTGGCCGGTGGCATCGTCGTCATCCTGTGCCTCAGCGCCGGAATTATTATCGGCCTGATTGCCGCCAGTTTCCGGGGCTGGGTCGAAACCGTCATCATGCGCGTTATGGACACCATCCTGGCGGTTCCGGGTTTGTTGATGGCATTGGTTCTTGTCGCCATTTTAGGACCAGGTTTAATCAATGCAATGATTGCCATTTCCATTACCTACATGCCTTATTTTGTCCGCCTGACCAGGGCTTCGGCGATAACTGAAACAAGCCGCGATTATGTTATCGCCAGCCGGGTCGCCGGGGCCGGACAGATTCGGATCATGGTGCTGGCGGTGCTGCCCAACTGCATGGCGCCACTGATTGTACAGGCGACGTTGAGCTTCTCGACCGCCATCCTTGATACTGCTGCCCTTGGCTTCCTTGGCATGGGTGCGCAACCGCCGACGCCTGAATGGGGCACACTTATCGCTGAAAACCGTGACCTGATGTTAAGCGCCCCGTGGACAGTTACCTTCCCGGGCCTCGCCATCCTGCTTGCCGTGCTGGCCATTAACCTGATGGGTGATGGCTTGCGTGACGCCCTTGATCCGAAGTTGAAACGCTCATGAGTTTGCTTGAAATCGAAAATCTGAGTGTTGATTTCCAAACAGCGTCCGGCTTGTTCCGGGCTGTTGACGGCGTCTCCCTGACTGTTGATGGCGGCGAAGTCCTCGCCATTGTCGGTGAGTCAGGATCCGGCAAAAGCGTCGCCATGCTGGCACTGATGGGTCTGCTGCCGTGGACGGCGAACGTCACCGCCGACCGTCTCGCCTTCGATGGTCGCGACCTGAAGACGATCGGTGACGCCGAACGCCGCACTATCATCGGCAAGGACATGGCGATGATTTTTCAGGAGCCGGGAACCTCGCTCAACCCCTGTTTCACCATCGGTTTTCAAATCAAGGAAAGCCTGAAAATCCATGTCGGGGGCGACAACGCCGAACACCACCGCCGGGCCGCCGAACTGCTCGATCAGGTGGGGATCCCCGAACCCGAAAAACGACTGTCGGCCTTTCCCCATCAATTGTCAGGTGGCATGAACCAGCGCGTCATGATTGCCATAGCCATTGCCTGCAATCCGCGCTTGTTAATTGCCGACGAACCGACGACGGCGCTGGATGTGACCATTCAGGCGCAGATACTGGATTTGCTGGTCGAACTTCAATCGAAGCATAACATGGCGTTGATTTTGATCACCCACGACATGGGCGTCGTCGCCGAAACGGCCCACAGGGTTTCGGTCCAGTACGCTGGCCAGCAAGTCGAGCAGCAGGATATCAAAGGCCTGTTCACCAATCCCCGACATCCCTACACCTCTGCCCTTCTCGAAGCCCTGCCCGAACGCAGCAAAGGCGATTATTTGCCATCAATCCCAGGCGTCGTTCCGGGGCAAGGAGATTTTCCTGAAGGCTGCCTGTTCAACCCGCGCTGCACCCACGTCACGGACCTGTGCCGGACAACACCGCCGCCGGTCATTGATGGTGTGCGCTGCCACACGCCACTGTCGGGTGACGTCCAATGAGTGGCCCTATTCTGCAAGCCGAAGGACTAACCCGCCATTACCTGATCGGCCAGGGCATGTTTGGAAAAACCGCCCTGGTAAAGGCCCTCGACGGTGTCGATTTTACCATGGAACAAGGAAAGACATTCGCCGTTGTTGGCGAGTCCGGTTGCGGCAAGTCAACACTTGCCCGCCTGTTGACGATGATTGAGGAGCCAACTGGCGGGCGCTTGCTGATCGACGGCGTCAATGTTCTCGATACAGCCTCTGATAAACGGGCCGAATTGCGCCGTACCGTGCAAATCGTTTTCCAGGACCCCTATTCCTCACTCAACCCGCGCAAGAAGGTTGGCGCCATTTTGGAAGAACCCTTAAAGATCAACACCTCCATGAACGCCGCAGAACGCCGCCAGGCGGCCCAGGCGATGATGGAGAAGGTCGGCTTGAGACCCGAACAATACAGTCGCTATCCGCACATGTTCTCTGGCGGTCAGCGCCAACGGATCGCCGTCGCCCGCGCCCTGATGCTTAACCCCCGTATTGTTATTCTTGATGAACCGGTGTCGGCACTGGATGTGTCAATCCAGGCACAGGTGCTCAATCTGCTCACCGACCTGCAAAACGAGTTCGATCTGGCCTATATGTTCATCTCCCATGACTTAAGCGTCGTGCGCCATGTCGCAGACGAAATCATGGTCATGTATCTGGGCCATCCGGTGGAAAAGGGTAGCCGCGACGATATCTTCAACAACCCACGCCACCCCTATACGCGGGCGCTGTTGTCAGCGACCCCCAAGGCCGACCCGCTTGCCGCCAAGGAACGCATCAAACTGACGGGTGAGTTGCCCTCGCCCATTGATCCGCCAAGTGGTTGCCCGTTCCACCCGCGCTGCCCCCATGTTGGTGATAAATGCGCCGAAAGTGTCCCGGCGATTGAAGACATCGCGCCCGGTCACGAAGCCGCCTGTCATTACTGGCGTGATATTTAGAGCATATCCGGGTTACCGGCCCGGTAGGGAAATCTCGAATAATTTGGGCCCGTTTCCATGAACCTTGTCATGGGCGCGAACCGAGACAACCTTTAATCCCGCAGGAATCCGGACCCCTGACAAGCCGCGTGTAAAGGGTTGTTCGTTGACGTGGGGATGCATCAACACGCGGTCCCCAAGCACTTCCCCTTGCGGATCCAATACTTGCCACCTGTCGGCGTAATGATCCCAGCCATTGTCGGCATGTTTGAGGGTGACGGAAAAACTGTAGCGCCCGTCCTGTTGCCGGTGCGCCTCGACATCGACGATACGGACCTCGTCGGCAAAGCTTTTGCCGGAAATAAGAATGGATAAAGCCAGCGTTATCAAAATCAGGCGCATTTCAGGTTCTCCCCATTTCACTAAATGCAACCTAAACAGTGCGCCCTCTCATGCCTAATCAAAGTCCCGTGAGCAACACTTAACTCAATTTCATGTTTTGTTATTTTTCAACTGCTTAAATATTAATGTTGCCATTTTGTTCTCTTTATATTATAACTCTGATCACGAACAACGAAACAAAGAAACGGAACCAGAACCATGTTCAGTCAAAACAGTGAAAAATCAGCCTTCGATAATGGATTCGCCAAAGAATTCTCAGCCCTGAGCAGCCTCTGCGCCGCCGGGTACTTGTGGCTGTTGTTGATATAAATTTTACTTCAGGCTTCGGGAAGCGACCGCTTGTTGCCCTCTTCGTCAAGGGCGACGTATGTGTAGAGGCCTTCGGTGACTTTGACCTTTTCGGAAGGGTCGCGGGCTTTCAGGGTCCACACTTCCACAGAAATCGTCATCGAGGTTCTGCCGACCCTGATAATATCCGTATAGCAACAGACCACATCACCGACCTTGACCGGGCGGTGGAAGGTCATGGCTTCGATACCGACTGTAGCAACCCGCCCTTTAGCCCGGGCATGGGCGGCAATACCACCGGCAATATCCATTTGGGACATCAGCCAGCCGCCAAAAATATCACCCGCAGGGTTGGTGTCCGCAGGCATCGCCAGGGTCCTGATCGACAAGGTTCCGTGATTATTTTCCGTTTGGTCCGTCGAATCCTTGCTCATCGGGTTCTCCTGCTATACACAATATCTTGTCATCATTTTGTGGATTTATACTCTATCATGGGGTTATAAGATAGAGCTACGACGCTGAATTTTAACTTTCCTGGGACGATTTGAACGCGATTATGGCCGATTTATTTGAAGCAGTGGAGACCAAGGTGGCCAAAACACCACCCCCGGCCCAACCACCGAAAACGGGCACAAGCACAAAAGTGAAGAAGCCCAAAGACGGCGGCGCCTATTCAGCCAAGGATATTGAGGTCCTGGAAGGCCTGGAACCTGTGCGCCTGCGCCCCGGTATGTATATCGGCGGTACGGACGAGCACGCCATGCACCATCTGGTTGCCGAAGTCCTCGACAACTCCATGGACGAGGCGGTGGCCGGGCACGCCAGCCATATCACCATCGATCTGGCGGAAGATTTCACCGTTACCATTGGCGACAACGGCCGCGGCATTCCCGTCGACTCGCACCCTAAATTCAAAGACAAGTCGGCCCTTGAGGTGATTCTGACGACCCTGCATTCCGGCGGCAAGTTTTCCGGCAAATCCTACGAGACCTCCGGTGGCCTGCACGGCGTCGGTCTTTCGGTGGTCAACGCCCTTTCTGACAGGCTGTCCGTCGAAGTCGCCCGCGACAAGACCTTGTGGACACAAAGCTATTCCTGCGGCGTCCCCCAGAGCCCACTGACCAATGCCGGCAAGGTTTCCAACCGGCGTGGGACGACCATTGCCTTCCATCCCGACCCGCATATTTTTGGCCCGCGTCCGCGGTTTCGCCCGGAAACCGTTTTTCGCATGGCCAGATCAAAGGCTTACCTGTTCCGCGGCGTCGAAATTCGCTGGTCGTGTGCCGAAAAACTGTTGAAGGGCGATGACGCCCCACCGTCGTCCGCAACCCTGCATTTCCCCGGTGGATTGGCCGATTATCTGGCCGGAACCCTGGACAACCGTAAAACCCTGACCCCGGCAACCTTTTCAGGCGAAGCCAAGCTCAACGGTAGCGGCGGCAAGGCCGAATGGGCCATTGCCTGGCCAATTGACGAGCATGACTACTTCAATTCCTATTGCAACACGGTGCCGACACCGCTTGGCGGCACCCATGAAAACGGAATGCGCGGCGCTATCACCAAAGGCCTTAAGGCCTATGGCGAGCTTGTCTCCAACCGTCAGGCATCAAAAATCACCGCCGATGATGTGCTGGGCGGGGCCTGTATCATGCTGTCCGTGTTCATCACCGATCCCCAGTTCCAGGGCCAGACCAAGGAAAAACTGTCAACCGTCGAAGCCCAGAAGCTGGTTGAAAATGCCGTTCGTGACCATTTCGACCACTGGCTGACGGGCGACCCGGAAAGCGCTAAGGCACTTCTTGAGCGGGTTATCGAGCGGGCCGACGAACGTTTACGCAAACGCTCGGCCAGGGAAACCAAGCGCGCCAGCGCCACCCGCAAGTTGCGGTTGCCCGGCAAATTGACGGATTGCACATCGAAAACAGCCGCCGGTACCGAACTGTTCCTGGTCGAAGGTGATTCAGCCGGTGGCTCGGCCAAGCAGGGCCGCGATCGCAAAACACAGGCCATCCTGCCCCTGCGCGGCAAGACCCTGAACGTCGCCAGCGCCACTGACGAGAAGATCAACGCCAACCAGGAATTGCGCGACATGACCGAGGCTCTGGGTTGCGGCACCCGTGATAAATACGACGAGGGCGCATTGCGTTACGAGAAGATCATTATCATGACCGACGCCGATGTTGACGGCGCGCACATCGCTTCCCTGCTCATGACATTCTTCTTTAAGGAAATGCCGGAACTAATTGAAGAAGGTCACCTTTTTCTAGCGCTGCCACCGCTTTACAGACTCACCCAAGGCTCGAAAAGCGAGTACGCCCGCGACGATGCCCACAAGGATGAGCTGATGGAAAAAGTCTTCAACGGTCGCGGCAAAGTCGAAGTCAGCCGCTTTAAGGGCTTGGGTGAAATGCCCGCCAAACAACTTAAGGATACAACCATGGACGCCAGCAAACGAACCCTGCTGCGGGTCACCATGCCGCCGGATCATTCCGATGACGACAAGATCGAACGCCGCAAAACCAACCGGCTGGTCGAGGACCTGATGGGCAAAAAACCGGAAAAACGCTTCCAGTTCATCCAGGAAAACGCCCAATTCGCCGAAGATCTTGACGTCTGACCAGACAAGCCTCGCCTGACGGCAGTCATCTTAGCAGCGCGCTTTTTGATTAGGCGCGTTTGCTTTTATGCATCAATACACCCTAAGATTTATCAGTTTAAAAGTTTATACAATCTTGGGAGGTTTTTATGGCTATTATTATGGGGCCAATTCTCAGTTTTCGAGGCGAGGATAAGGTTAAAGGCGAATGGACTGTTTCCGCTCTTTTCGTATCAGATGTAGACCCGGGAATGCTGCATTACGGCAACAACGAAAGCAGGGAAGCAACCCAAAAAACATTCTTGAAGGAACATAAAGGGCGTCAAGTCTGGCGCTTCGACATGCTCATCAAACAATCAAATCAACCGACAAAAGTTCAATACATGCTTGCCGGGTTGCAACAAAAATGGGAATTTTGGGTACCGGCAAAGGGCATCAATCCACATATAGCCTATGCGTCTTGCAACGGATTTTCCGATCCCAAATACATGAAAACCGTCAAATCCCGCAATGCTTTGTGGACTGACATGTCTGAACGGCACAACCTTGCAATTGATTTTCTTGAAAGTGGCGATGGCACCGGCGACCTGCCCTTCAGTTTGCTGCTCATGGGCGGTGATCAGGTCTACGCCGACTCCATCTGGCAGGAAAAGGAATGCAAACCCATCTACGACTGGGTCAATAAACCCCAGAATGACAGGATCAAATTATCATTCACCAAGATCATGCAAGAAAGGGTCGAGGATTTCTATTTCAACCTTTACTGTGATCGATGGAGCCAGGAAGAACCGGCGCAAATGCTGGCCAGCATTCCAACGATGATGATGTGGGATGATCACGACATTTTCGATGGCTGGGGTTCGTACCCGGATGAAGTCAATAATTGTGCCGTTTATCAGGGTATCTTCGCCAGCGCTCGTGATAATTTCCGCACCTTCCAGATGCAATTGGCTGAGGCCGAGCGCCCATCATGGCTGGTTGGTGGCGACAATAACTTTTCTTTCGCTCAAATCGCCGGTGACATGGCTTTTGCCGTTTTCGATATGCGTAGCGAGCGCACTAACGATTGCGTCATGAGCAAAGCCGCGTGGGGAGGATTCCAGGAATGGTTGGATAATCTAGGTGAAGATGATGCCAAGCATTTGTTCATCATGTCCTCAATCCCGGTTGTTCATATGGATTTCTCAAAGTTGGAAAGTATTCTCAACGCCATTCCCGGCCAGCAAGAACTGGAAGACGACCTGCGCGACCACTGGCATAGCCATCCCCATAAAATTGAACGCCTGGATATGATCAGAAACCTGTTATCCTTCTCGCGCGCCAAAAAGACACGTGTCACCTTCCTTTCGGGTGATGTTCACGTCGCCGCTGTCGGGGCCATCAAATCCATGCGCGAAGGCACGAATAGTGTCAAAAATTCCAATGTCATGAACCAGTTGACCTCATCGGCCATTGTCCATCCACCGCCACCGGGCATCGTCGTTTGGGCCATGAATAAACTGATGAATGAAAATGAGGTCGTCGACAGGGATATCACGGCCGAATTGCTGAACTTTCGAGGCGCCGACTGTGGTCTCGTCGGATCCAGAAACTGGCTTAGCATTGAACAATTCAACGCCCACAACCTGATTGCAAAATGGCACCTGGAGGAAACCGGCAAAGGCGCCAAACCACCCCCTTACAGCAAGGTGATCAGCGCCTGCAGCTCGTCATAGGTCCTTGCACAGCCTGAGCGCGTCATAGATGGCGGCGTGGATGTTGCGACTGGCAACCGCGTCGCCGATGCGCAGCAACCGGTAGGCCCCGCCTGGGTTGCTGATCAGGGTTTGCGGCTTGTTTGCGATCAGGGCGTCGTAATCGACCGCGCCCCGGTTAACGGCGTTTTCCTTCAAGTCGAAATAGAGCTCGTCCAGGGGCAAGGTGCCGTGTTCGACAACCACCTGATCAATACGTTGCTCACGGACAAGATCGGAATAATCGCTGCCGATCACCGCGACCAGCCCGTTCCCGTCACGGCGAATTGAGGTCAGCCTTTGATTGAGGGTAATGGTGACATCGTGTTTCTCGAAACATTGAGCATATGGCACATGATTAAGGCCGCCGACATCAGGGGCAAAAAAACGCTCCGGGGTGAAGATTTCCAACTTTGAGCCAGCCTCGGCGATGAATTCCGCCGCCTGTAAGCCAGCCTGTCCGCCGTTATCGTCAAACAGCAAGACGTTTTCCGCCGGTTTGACAGCTCCCGAAATGATATCCCAGGTTGTCACGGCAAGATCATCACCCGCTTCAAGGAATTCCGTATTAGGCATTCCGCCGGTGGCGATAATGACAACATCGGGATTTTCGGCGAGCACATCAGGGGCCTCGGCCCAGGTGTTGGTACGGATAGAAACGTCCAGCTTTTCACATTGGGCAACCCGCCAGTCGATGATACCGACCAGTTCCCGCCGTCTTTTTGATTGCGCCGCCAGCAGCACCTGACCGCCGGGATTGTCGGCAGCCTCAAAAACAACCACCTGATGCCCCCGCAAGCCCAGCACCCGCGCGGCTTCCAATCCAGCAGGGCCGGCCCCGATGATGACACATTTTTGTTTGGGGCCACTGGAAGCCATGACTGTATGGGGCATGGTCTCTTCGCGGCCAGTTGCCGGATTGTGAATGCACAACGCCTCGTGACCCTCATAAATTCGGTCCAGGCAATAGGTGGCGCCGACGCAGGGGCGGATGTCGTCCTCCTGCCCTGCCGCCACTTTAGCGGTGATGTGCGGGTCGGCAATATGCGCCCGGGTCATGCCGACCATATCGACCTTGCCCTCGGCAATAGCGTGACGGGCCGTCGCCACATCGGATATTTTAGCGGCATGAAAAACCGGGAATGCGGTTTTGGCGCGAACCTCGCCCGCAAAATCAAGGTGCGGGGCCGAGGCCATGCCCATAACCGGAATGACTTCGGAAAGCGCGGCGTCAGTTTCAATATGACCGCGAATGATGTTGAGAAAATCGACCTGCCCCGCCGCGACCAGGGCCTGAGCGATCCTGACCCCTTCATCCTTGCTCAATCCCTTGTCCCAGTTCTCGTCTGCGACCATGCGTACGCCAACGATGAAGTCGGGGCCGACGGCGTCGCGGATGGAACCCAGCACCCGGTGGGTGAATTTAAGCCGGTTTTCAAGGGGGCCATTCAGATCATCGTCGCGCCTGTTCGTCGCTGGAGACCAAAAACCGTCCATAAAGTGGCCGTAGGCTTCAATTTCGATGCCGTCCATTCCGGCTCCCTGCATACGCGCGGCAGCACTTCCATAATCTGCGGCGATACGTTCAAGGTCCCAGTCTTCGGCCTGTTTGGGAAACGCCCGGTGGGCCGGTTCGCGAACCGGTGATGGCGCCAGCACCGGCAGCCAGTCGGCCTTGTTCCAGTTGGTTCGTCTGCCAAGGTGGGTGAGCTGAATCATCATCGCCGTACCCAACTCGTGGCAATCATCAACCATGGATTTGAGCCACGGGACGATTTCATCTTTATAGGCATGAAGGTTGCCAAAGGCGGCAGGAGAGTCCGGCGAAACGATAGCCGACCCGGCGGTCATGTTCAGGCCGATGCCGCCGCGGGCCTTTTCAAGATGATAGAGCCGGTAGCGATCCTTCGGCATGCCGTCTTCCGAATAGGCCGGTTCATGGGCGCTCGACATAATACGGTTCTTGAAGGTCAGGTTCTTCAGGGTATAGGGCTGCAGCAAAACATCTTTACTTGTCATGGGTTAGCCGCCTTTTCCCTAAAGCCCGGTATCAGGATCCGCACCGATCATTAAATTGAGGTTCTGAACCGCCTGTCCCGATGCGCCTTTGCCCAGGTTATCGATCAGGCCCATAACCACGGCCTGTCCGGTTTCGGCGTTGCCAAAGACATGCAGGTGCAACTCGTTGGTGCCATTAAGTGCCTCCGGTTCAAGGCCGCTCATATCAGCGGTTTCGGCCAGTGGCCTGACCTTTACGAAACGCTGACCGGCGTAGTGATCTTCGAGGGCCGCGTGAATATCACCGACGCTGACATTTCCCGGCAAAGCCCAGAGCTGCAACGGCACCTGGACAATCATCCCCTGATGGAAATGACCAACGCTGGGAACAAACAGCGGCGGCCGATCGAGGCCGCTCCTTACTTTAATTTCCGGCACATGCTTGTGAGCCAGGCCAAGGCCGTAGACCCTGAACGGGGTATTGGCATAAGCGCCGTTTTCCGCATTCTCAAAATCGGCGATCATTTGCTTGCCGCCGCCGGAATATCCGGAAATGGCGTTGATCGTGACAGGATGACTGGCCGGAACAATACCTCCCGCGATCAGCGGGTGCAGGATCGACACCGATGAAATGGCGTAACAACCGGGGTTCGTCACCCGGCTTGCGGCGGCGATCTTTTCAGCCTGTCCGGGGCCGTATTCAGGCATACCGTAAACCCAGCCATCAGTAACACGGTGAGCCGAAGAGGCATCGATCACCCGCACATCCGAATTCTCGATCATCGCCACGGCCTCACGCGCCGCCTCGTCGGGCAGGCACAGGATGACGATATCGGCGGCATTCAGCATGTCGCCGCGCCTGCCCAAATCCTTACGCTCATTCTCGTCAAGGCTAAGGAAGGAAAGGTCGGCGCGATTACCCAGCCGCTCCCTGATCTGCAGGCCGGTGGTGCCAACTTCGCCATCAATAAATACTGTCGCGCTCATCACTATTAACCTTCATTTCAAGTGGTTTGCGTAGCACGGCCAACGGCAGCAAATCAATGATTTCAAAACTAATGTCTGAGCGGCCTGATCAAAGCATCGCCAAATTTAATATTTTCCTGTCCAAAAACCATTTTTTTTGGCATACTTTTAATTGTGTTATATTTTTAATTTCAACTAATAATATATTCCAGAGGGAGAACAACATGTCTGACCCAATCAAGTATCCAGAACTCGACGTTGCCCTTGAATTACTGGCGCGTGAAAAAAAATACATCTCCAAGATTAAAGGCAAGAAAGTCAGGGCAAAGGATCCTAGCGATATCAAAGCTCTGGTCATGGATATAGCGCCTGGTATTACCGAAATTAAAAAGGGACGGCCCGTCGCCAAGGTCCTGGCTGATCGGGGTGTGTCATTTGACCCAACGGTCGCATCATTTGGTTTTGGCTGCACAGACAACTGCAGCTGCAGCAAAAACAAGATGCTTGCTGACATCGATTTCTTGTCCGAACAGATAACAGCCTTTAAAAAATCCGGAAACTGATGGCAGCGCCGTTCCGGTTTTCCAGCCAGGTGGTCACCCTTAGGGGTGACCACGGTTGGAGTTTGATCAATTGGTTAAATCTTGAAAACTTCCGCATTGAGGATGCCCGCCATCCTTTATACGAATGCCTGGAAAGCGGTACTGAACATGATACCAATTTTATTGACTACATTTGTTCCATACAGGCGGTACCGATAGTCATAGGGTTCCCAAAATACATCTGAAACTACGAGAGAACCCCACCACGGGAATAAATCATCCCAATCATAATCGGACCACCTTGGAACTCGACGGTTTCCGCGTTTTGTGTTCCACAACTCAACAAACGACTCAGCGCCTATGAAAGTGGAAACGTCTTCGTCTAAATCGAAGTACTCGTAAGTCCAATCTTCTTTTTGCTTCCAGAGTGCCATAGAAATTCCAATTTCTAGAATTTAATGTCCGTTTTGAGGGAGTAGCCCAGACGTTTTTGGTGTGCGGATTACTTCTGTATTGGACCCGGCTCAGATATTTTGGATAACGCGCTCCCTAGGAAAAGTTATGGTTACTATAGTGCCTTTCCCTTTGTCGCTCTTCACTTCCAATGTTCCACCATGTAATTCCATTAATCCTTTGGTCAAAGGAAGCCCCAAACCAGTCCCCTCGTGTTTTCGATCAAGACCACTGTCCACTTGCCCGAACGTGCTAAGGGCCTTCGTCACATCTTCATCATTCATACCTATACCTGTGTCGGCAACGCTGACGGCCAGTGAACCGTCATCATTAAACCATGCACTCAGGATGACTTCACCGGCCTTTGGCGTAAACTTGACCGCATTGCTGAGCAGATTGAGAAGGATTTGCTTGACCCTTCTCCCGTCCGCGTAAATCAAGTGAAGTTCAGGATCAATTTTGGACGAGATTGTCACTTTTCCTTTTTCCGTCCGTGGTCTGATTATGTGGACAGCAGTTTCAGCAACATCGGCAAGGATGAGGTTCTCTTCCTGCAATTCCAAAGCACCGGCTTCGACGGCGGAGACATCAAGAATGTCATTGATGAGGTCAAGGAGATGTTGTCCCGATTGGTGAATGTCTTCAAGATACTCACGATATTTATCATTACCGAGTGGACCAAAAGTTTCCTGCTTAATGCTATCGGAGAAACCGATAATGGCATTTAATGGGGTGCGAAGTTCATGACTCATATTAGCCATAAGTTCGGATTTCGTTCGGCTAGCTGTCATAGCCTTTATCTCTGCATCTTTGCGTTCGGTAATATCCGTGCGAATGGAAATATACTGAAACGGTTTTCCCTTTTCATCCAAGGATGGCACGATGGTGGACATGACCCAGTAATGCCCCCCATTTTTCTTTGAGTTCTTGATCTCTCCTTGCCAGACCTTTCCATGTGAAATGGTTTTCCACATGTCTGCATAAAATTCGGGTGGATGCTCGTCAGATTTAATTATGCGGTGATTTTTCCTATCAAGTTCCTCAAGTGAATACTCACTAATTTCACAGAACTTTTCGTTGGCATATATAATGTTACCCCTGACATCAGTTATGCTGACGATAGCGTGCTCATCGAGAGCAAACTTCTGAAAATCCAATTCTCGTAATTGAGACTTTCTCTGTTCAGCCTCGTATTGTAGTGCTTCGTTTGTTCTGGAAAGTTCCTTTGTCTGAGACCTCACTGTTTCTCTAATAACGGCGGTCCGGCTATAATTAGAGAACATCACGTAGGAAAAAAGCGAACTCAGGGCTAAACCAAAAGCAAGAACCCCCCATGATTGATATTGTTGGTGGTTCACATAATACAGCGCCAACGGCACCGTCATTAATTTCCACTGACGACCAGAAACGTTTAATGACGATGTATGGATGAATTCCGGAATTTCCCAAAGTTCAGAAAATGTAAGTGGGGCACCGGTTCTAACTAAACGGGAGCGGTGATGAAAAACAATTTCGTTTCCATCTTCGGCCTCAACATCAACGATATAAATATCGAGACCAATTGGCTCTGAGTTTGAGATTGCCGTTTCAAGAGCGATACCAATATCGTATTGAAGAATAAGAAAACCAAGGTGTCTATCGCGCCTTTGTTTAATTGTTTGCAGGGGGCCATTGGATCGATAAACCGGTTGAATAAGGATAACAAATGATTCCCTATTTGCGTTTCTACCAGTCAGTAGATGCGGAGACGATATATGCGTGATCGGCACAATTACATCTTCATCACGAGCTTGCTCGAGCAGAGTTAAAATTGTTGGATTTGAGGCCAAATCAAAGCCAATCCACTCATCCATTTTGTTTCCTGGTTCAGCATACAAAATAGGAAAGTGGATGGCCCTCGGAGGAGACGGTTTATCGTGTCTGTTCGGATTTACGGGGTCAGGATCATGAATTGATCGCCCGTTCAACCCTCCTATCCATTTTGATGTCTCCAATATTCGTCGCTGGTCGCCGGATATTCGAGGAACCCAAGAAATAGATACGATTTCATCTGATTTGGAAATTGCTTTGCTGATGAAAGAAGAAAATTCTGCTCGATCAACAAACTTCGACCCTTGGTAAAAGCGTTTGGCAGAATCAAGTTCAATAATAATGTCTCTAAGTCGGCCCTCTAAAAGTTGTCGATAAGTATTTGCCGAAAAGTTAAAATCTTTCAGTAATTTCTCGTTCTCCCAACCACGCACATAAAAAACGGCCACGATGACGACTACTATGCTTATCAATGCGATGAGCAAAGGATGCGTGGAAGATACCCTATGTTTTTTAGTAGTCTGATCTTGGTTACCGTTAGGCGAAGCCATTTTTCTCCTATTTGGTCAAATGCCCCAATGTCTTGTCGAAGATGTTTTGATATGTGCCGTCGCTTTTCATTTCTGACAAGCTGGCCGCCGCCTTTGCAATCAATCCCGCATGTTTTTTGTTCAGATACATGAACATTTCCTGCTTCGCCAAGGGCGGTTCGGAAGCTTGAATAGTTATTTCCATTTGCCGAGCACGCCACAACCCTTGCCAGCGCTCATAGAGTATGAAGTCCACTTCTCCTGCGGTCATTAGATCGAACATCTGCTGTGCATTTTTAGTTTGGATTGTGGACTTATGATCTCTCAGATTGTTTTGGAATATTTGCCAACCTTTAATGTAAGCGATTCTTGCTTCATCCATGGTGTCCCAATTGTCCGAAACAATGATTTTGTTGATGGAATATACGACAAAATCATTGTCCATAAGCTTTTCGGGTACGCGCACTAAATTTGGGAATTTCTTTTCCAATCCCTGAATGCGAAGCGCTGCTCCGTCATCAATTCCGATATTTGCATTTACTAATGATTTGGCAGAATTTTGATAAACGATCACCTTGGCATCAATACCAATCCGGCGGAATGCTTCTTGGACTATAAGGTCTATAAACCCTGTCTGGTTACTGGTCGTAAAAGGGTCACGAATACCCGTGTTAAGGACAATTTTGTCCATTGTGTATCCCGGTGTATATCCGGTGAATACTGATAACACTGACAATACGAACAGCAGTCCTCTTCTCATATTTTGACTCTCATTATTTATAAATCGAGAGTACCCATAAACGCTTTGAAATGGAATAGTTCTATTTTATTGGAATGTCCGCTTTTGGCTATTAGCGGACATTGGTCTTGGCGACGGTTTTGGTCCGCTTTACCCCCGAAAGCGGACATACAATTAAAAAAATCTACACTCAATTTCCACACGATTTACACATGATTGCCGAAATCAGAAATTAAAAAACTAGGAAA